>NZ_CP177356.1:0-28518 GCF_046845665.1 Rubrivirga aquatilis
TGGCGAGGTGTCGCCGAGCGGCCTCGGCCGCCTCGCGGCGGGCGCGCTCGGCCCGGTACCGCCGGCGGTAGAGCGCGAACGGGAGGACGATGGCGGTGACGAGGCCGACGACGACGAAGGCGAGCGCCGAGAACGTGATGGCGCGTGGGAGGAACAGGACGGACTTGGCGTCGCGCCCCTCGGCGTAGGCCACCGCTGCCTCGGTGATGGAGGCGAGCATGGTCGTCGGGGCGAAGTACGTCCCGCCGAACGGGTCGTCGAGACGGACCCAGGTGTCTCCGAGCGGGGCGGTCCGCTCCAACTGGTACGGCCATGCACTCGGGCCGCCGCCGAGGCCGACGGAGTCGACAACGAGGGTGTCGGCGCGGAGGACGGCCTCGGTCCGGGGCGGGAGGGCGACGGACTGGAGGAGAGTGAGAGCGAGGACGAGCGGAGCGTTCGAGAGCACCAAGGCGGGCCGAGCGGTGTAGAGTCGGCGAGTGAGTGAACCTACCGTCGCCGACGGGGTGGGGACCCTGGCACGTCCCGCAGTGGCTTGGCACAGCTTGTTACGGGCCGTTCAGGCTACTCTCCCCGCCCCTCTGCGCCCTCCGCGAAACCGACCGTTCTCGGTGGTCGGTTCCGATCGTTCCAGGACTCTCTACGGTCGACCGCCGTGAATGAGACCGCTCCATCAGGAGCAGAGTCCACCGCATGGGGCCTGTGCGAGTCCGGAACGATGACATCTTTGACGTGTGCCGAAGGCCCCCCAGCGTAGGCGGTCGCTCCCGATTAACGCCGTGCTCGGACGAGAGCACGACGGTCAAGCCTGGGCATGTTTTGATGCGAAAACGCTGTTTTCTGGTTCCTGCCAATTGCCCCTCTCCCACCCCGGGCTACCGCTACGGCCGCTCGCCTCTGACGGCCCCCCTCAATGTCGGACTCCGTGTAGGCGGTGGAGCACCCTCCACCCGTCCGTTTCAGCTCCATTTCAGCGAAACGCCTCGACAGACGCACCGAACCCGTCCGGGCTCCGACATCGTCGCGGAGACAACAGGCTCTGGCCGTGGGTGCAACGACACGGGTCCCGCTGCGAAGCGGGGCCTCCCCCCTCTCCAGCCCCTCGACTCTCGATCGTTCAGGAGTCACCTCCGCTAACCCACGGCTACAGGAAACACGACAATTCGTCGAGGTCCAGCATGTCACGTTTGGAGGGGGGGGGTTAGGGGGGTGTCACGTCTGTCACGCCGGGGGGGGCGAGCGGGCACACCGGCCTTTTCGGACCTGAAAACCGTGTTTTCTGACCGCGTGACCCGTGACAACCCCTTTGTCGCGCGGTGTCACGTGGGGGGGAGGGGCGTGACAACCGTGACACAACGTGACAGGGGGGTGTCACGCCGAAAAGGGCCTAAACACTACTAAAATCAAAGAAAATATCTATACGTGACACAAATGCTGAGAGACCCCTACCCCCCTCCCCCGCCCTGAGCCGCTTCTCGATTCCTTCATGTGCCTTGGCGTCTCCTCGGCCCGCGGCTCAGGCGCACCCACGCGCCGTCCCCCACCCCGAGCATTTCGGCCTTTTTGGATGCGAAACGGGCGTTTCCCGTCTTCTGACGTCGCCACCCTCTCGCAGGACCGCTCCTGAGACACCAGACGGACTAATTTCGGACGGTCTACCGACAGATGTCGGTCAACCCACCGACACCATGCGCACCACCCTCCAGGACGTCGCCACGCGCCACCGTTTCCACCCCCGCAAGCTTCTGCGCGCGGTCGCGGCCGAGCTGGACCGGGCCCACCCATCCACCGACGGGCCGTTCGAGGTCGCGCTCGACGGAATCGGCGTTTCCGCCCTGAAACGCGAGGGGGCCAGCAAGACGACGTACAGCGTGACCGACGAGGATGCGCTAGTGGGGTGGTTTCGGTCGGTCGACACCATCCGGATCACCCTCGTGAATGCCGAAAACACGGCCGTGGTGCTGGACGGCCTCCGAAAATGGATGGTCCAGAGGGCGGGACGCCCTCAGCCCGGCTCTCACGAGGCCCAGCTGGAGTGGTTTGCGCACAACCTCGCCCGCCTGATGCGTGGGGAGCCCTCAGAGCTCGGGTAACATGGGAAACGGCCCCGGGCCTGTCTAGCCGGTGGATACGCGGGAGAGGCCACGTGAGGCACGTCAGGCGGCGGATTCGGTGCGGGCTCTGCGCGCCCCTCTCGGTCACCCGCCCGCACGGGCGACCAGCGCCCGGACCCGCTGGACGAGCACGCCCGGCGTGACGACGTCGACATCGGGGTGGCCGGGCCGGTCGTCGCGGCCGTTTAAGGTCACGAGCACATCGCACTGCTCGTGGACCGCGGCGGCCAGGATGGGGAGGTCCTTGGGTCGGCCTGGCCGCCGAGCGCCAGGACCTCGTCGGCCGTTGGGTCATCGACGATGCGGAGGCAGGCCGCGACGAGCTCGCGGAACGGACCGAGGGCGGCGGGGACCTTGGCGGTCAGGTTACGCTCGGCCTCATCGACGACCTTCTGGCTCGCAAGTCCATCGATGAGCGTGAGGTCGGACAGCCGGAGCACGACGGTGCTCGCCGAGCGGTCGGACGGAGAGGCGGAGCCCGCAAACAGGACGTCGGCGTCGACCATGACGCGAAGGAGAGACACCGCCACGCTCCCTCCCCTGGCGGCCCGACGTCCGGTACCGGCAGTCCGTCGACGAACGCATCCCCGTACCGCTGCCGAGTCGCGGCCTCGCGCCCGGCGCGCAAGGTGTCCAGCAGGTCGTCGGTCGAGAAGCCGGCCTCGAGGCGGAGCCTCTCGATCTCAGCGGCGAGTTCGGGGACGACGGAGGCGCGGGGGCTGAGCACGAAGACGCCGTCGAGGTCGACGACATCGAGGACGTCCCCGACCCCGAGTCCGTAGCGGTCGCGTAGAGCCTTGGGGAGCGTGACGACACCGCGGTCGCGGACCTGTACGGCCGTCCCTGCCCGTCGGGAGGGTCGGCGTGTGGTGCGCTTGGCGGCGGTGGCTCGGTCTCGGAGGGTGGGCATGGGGTGTGGGCAGATTTTCTGCACATCGAGAATACGACAGGGTGCAGAGAGCTTCACGATGGCCGGTCATTTACAGTCGTGAACTGTGGTCTGCGGCGGCTTTGACGAGAACCGACCGGGAAGAGGCTTGATCAGCCTACCCTCTCGGCCGCGGAGTCTCCTTTGGATCTGACCCTCTCCCCTCACGTCCCTTCCCTTCTCCATCACCCCCTTTGTTCTTTTGCTTCTTTGAAAGACATTGAATGCTTTGGGACTCGGCGGAAACCGTTGGGCCGCAACGCCTCCAGCCTACCCCGAACGACAGATTGAGGACTCTCGAACGACAGATCGGGGGCTTCGAACGACAGATTGAGGACTCTCGAACGACAGATCGGGGGTTCTCGAACGACAGATTGAGGGCTGCCCATGTCCCCGAACGACAGATTGGGGGTCGGGTCGCTCGAACGACAGATTGAGGGTCTGACTGCCCGTTTCACAGCTTTAGAGGCGGTCCGCCAGCACCCCGAACGACAGATTGGGGGTCGCCTCCCGTCGGAGGACAGAATGAAGGGTGCCGCACTCAACTCTCGAACGACAGATTGAGGGTCCAACCGCGGATCCACTGCTCCTAGAGTCGATTATCCTCGCGCCCGAACGACAGATTGAGGGTTGGCAGCTCGACCGGCGCTGCCTGCCCGTAACGTGTCGAGTACGAGTGCCTGTACGCGCCCATGAGCCTTACCCGACGAGACTGGGTCGTCAAGTCCAACGACCTCATCAACGCCCGCTACGACTGGACCGCCCTCCAGCAGCGAATGATATTGCTGATGATTGCCCAGCTTGACATGGGCGATGAGGACTTCGGCACGCAGCGCATCGACATCGCTGAGCTCGTCGACCGCTCCGGCCTCTCGTCCAACGCCTATTACGAGCGCGCGGCCGAGGCAGCCGAGGTCCTGCTCGACCAGAAGATCTTTGTCCGCACCGACGCCGGGCGCTGGCGGGGTTACAACCTCTTGTCCTTCGTCGAGCCCCACCCTGGCCACATCAACGCGCGGTTTAACCCCGACATGCGGCCGTTCCTACTCCAGCTTAAGCGGCGCTTCACCCGCTACATCCTGGGGCACGTCCTGCGATTCCAGTCTCCGTACTCGGTCCGCATTTACGAGATGGCGATTCAGTTCCAGGACATAGGCCACCGCACCTTGCCGCTCGACGATCTCCGCGAGACGCTCGACGTGGCATCCAAGTATCCCCGCTTCTACGACTTCCGGCGTCGCATCTTGGACCAGGCCGTTAAGGAAATCGCCCGCTACACCGACCATGTTGTGACCTACGACGTGGTGAAGCAGGGGCGCACGCCCACAGCGATCCGCCTCCACATTCGGCGCAAGGCAGAGGGTGAACTCGCTCTGGGCGCTCAAACGGCCCTAAAACTATCGTCCAGCGGCGACGCGACTACTTCGGTCGATGTCCCCGCCGATACCCCCGATGGCCGGGCCTTCCGCTCGTGGTGGCGCGCCCGCACCGACGCCGAGCGAGCCGACGCTTCTGCTGAGGCCCATGCCGTGCTTGATCCCTTCATTCAGAAGCTCGACCACGAATCCATCGCCTACCGGACTTCCCACCGAGAGGCCCTCCTCGCTCTGTGGCGCCAGCGCACCGCCGCTCAGGCGGCCTGAGCGTTTCTTGGCGTGCCTGGTTTCGCCCTGACTTTAGACCAGTCCTGATCCCAGACGCATCCAGATTTAGCGCTTCTCTCGGGCTAGAAAGGCCTCGACGTCGGCCTCCACTACCTCGCGCACCACAGTGTTCATGCTCCGGCCCGTTTGGTCGGCCATCCACTTGAGCTTGAGGTAGAGCGGCTCTGGCAGGCGTAGCGCGTATCCCTTTGTCACGTCCTCGCGCACGTAGGCCGCCTCCCAGGGACGCTCCTCTCCCACCGGTGACTGGCGGACGACCCGGGACGCGGTTTCAACCCCCGACGACGCCTCGCGCCCGCTCCCCGAGTCTGGCGCCTCCGCCGCTTCGACGAACGCGCTTGCAGCGTGCTCCTGCTCAGCTGTCAACGTCTTTTTCGGGGGGCGTCCACGCATGGTCTCGGTCAGTTTGGGATGATATGATATCAGATCGCGGCAGTGTCTCCAAACACTGCTTGGTACCAAGCCTCCATCTCGGCCACCGCCTTCGAGTCCGGATCTGGCATCTCGGCGACGCCTCGTCCTTCAGCTGCCGCCCGTCGGTACGCGATCCGATCTCGCACCGTCACGCCCGACACGTCGAGGTTATCGAACTCAGCTACCAGCGCCTCCGCTTCGGCCGCTTCCTGCACTCGCGGGTTGGTTGAGGCGCGGTTGAGCACTACGGCTGCTTGTAGCGCAGGGTTTATTGCCCCCGCCTGGGCTACCAGCTCATCCATTTGTTCCAGCGTCCACACGTCGAACTGCGACGCTTGCACCGGTACGTAGAGACGGTCAGCTGCCACCATCGCGCTCCGTAGTTCCACACTGTCACGCCCTCCTGCATCAACCACCACGTCGCTGTACCGGCTCGCCAGGTCTGTTATTTGCCGCGCCACCCCCTTGCCGAACACCTGGACGCACGGTACTGCCTCAAGGCTTTCCTCGTCGTTGCGCAGCGCCGCCCAGAAGCTCGCGCTCCCCTGGCGGTCGGTGTCCACCAGAAGCACATCCACACCTGCCGCAGCTCGCCGCGCAGCCAAGTTGGTCGCCAGGGTCGTTTTGCCCGTTCCCCCCTTTTCTCCGCCGATCAGGATAATCATATCAGATGATCTCAGATGAGATGAGATGATATCACCGCTTGGTCTCCCCCTGCAAATGCCGGCATGCCGCACAATCCAGCGCTGAAGGTCGACTCTTGGTCATATGATATCATATGATCAGACTGTGAGGTGATACTGAGGGGGCTGCGTTCCAACAGAAGCGGAGCGGGGGAGGGCACTCTCCGCTCCGCCGCATACATCGGCCCAGTGTCACTCATACGCGGACGCGGCGCGTTCCCGTGGCGATTACCCGCGGACCATGGCCAGCTCGTCCCACCGCGTCGTGTAGCGAGGGCTCATTCGCTCCCGCCGCATCTCCCACGCTGGCGCTCCGCTGGCCGCCCGCGTTTGCGCGAGCATGGAGGGGCACCCTTGCGACGCCACTACGACCGCCTGCTTCCCGAATCGCCGGTTCGCCGCATCGAGCGACTCCATCAGCGCTGCCCGCAGCTGGGGGGGCGCACTCCGGTGCCTGTCCGTGATCGAGAACAGCGGCCGTTGCTGCGTCCCTTCCGGGCGGATCTCGGCCAGCATCACGCCAGCCTTCCGGTATCGGTACGGTCGGCCTTGGCCATCATGCGCGATATGCGCCCGCACCAAGCACCGCCGCGCCGCGGCCACCAACGCCGTCGTGTCGGCTGTCGCCTCCACGAGCGCCTCGTCCATCCCACCCGAGCGGTGGGGGCCGGACCCGAACCCCTTCGTGGAGATGAACGCCGAGATCCGACCGGCCACCAGCTCCTCGGCGCGCAGCTTCTCCGCCGCCCGCGCCGCGTGCGTCGCCACGGCTTGGCACAGCGATCCCAGGTCGGTCACCGGCTCACCGAAGCTCCGCGACTTGACCAGCGTCTGCCGCGTCACCGGCGCCTGATCGAGCGGCAAGCAGCTCACGCCGCGCAGCTCCATCGCCGTCCGCAGTAACACCACGTTGAACCGGCTCCGGAGCACGGCATCTGGCATCTGGGCCAGCCGCGACGCCGTGCTCCCACCCAAGTCGCGAAGCCGCTGGCCCCACCGGCGTCCCACGCCCCACACGTCGCCCACGTCCATCGCGTCCAGCCAGGCCTCCCGTTCTGGGTGCCCCCACAGACAGACGCACGGCTCGCCGCCCGCCTGGAGCCGCACCTTGGCCCACTCGCTCGCCGCCTTTGCGAGCGTCTTCGTCTCCGCCCACGAGACCCGCACCGGAATCCCCGTCCACCGCAGCACCTTGGCCCGGGTCTCGCGCGCCCGCCGCTCCATCTCCGCGCAGACCGCCTCCGGTGAGCCGTCCGGCGTCGGTACGCTCAGGAAGGCCTCGTCGACCGAGTAGACCTCCACGTCCGGCGTGAACGTCTCCAGCACCGCCATCACGCGGCGGCTCATGTCGCCGTAGAGCGTGTAGTTCGAGCTGAACACTCGGACGCCCTGCGCCTCGAGGTCGCCCTTGTGCTTGAAGAACGGCGCCCCCATGGGGATCCCGAGGTCCTTGACCTCCTGGCTCCGCGCGATGATGCACCCGTCGTTGTTCGACAGCACGGCCACGGGCACGCCCTCCAGCGACGGGTCGAAGACGCGCTCGCACGAGCAGTAGAAGGCCGAGCAGTCGACCAGCGCGAACAGGCGCCGGGGACGAGGAGGGGAGGGGAGAGGTGCCGCGGCCATCACGACCGCCCTCGCGCCGGGTGGAGCACGAACGTCACCGCGCCCCACACCACCAACTCCTGGCCCTCGCGGAGCTCGATCGTGGGGTAATGCGGGTTCGCGGCCAGCAGCGCCGTCCGACGTCCCCGGCGCAGGAACCGCTTCACGGTCAGCTCGCCGTCGATCGATGCCACGACTACGTCGCCGTTCGCCGGCTCGATCGCACGGTCGACGAGCAACAGATCCCCACTCAGGATCCCCGCCCCGGTCATCGACTCGCCCTCGGCCCTCATCCAGTAGCACGACGGCGACAGCGCGCCTGTCAGCTCGTGCAGGTCGAGGTGGCCCTCGACGTAGTCGTCAGCAGGGGAGGGGAAGCCCGCCGAGACCCGACTGAGGACCAAGGGCAGGGCGGGACCTGGAGAGACCTCGCCGGCTGGGACGTACCCCGTGATGAGGAGAGCACCCGGTGCGGCCAGCGCACGAGAGGCGCCGTCGCCGGAGGCCGGGTGGAGCGGGAAGGACATGAGCACGATGAGAGGGGAAGGCAACGAACGCCCCGTGTCTCTGTCACCCCGTCTGTCATGGCCCCTCTCGCGCACGGGGAGCGGCCTCTAACGCCTATCAGCTCTAAACCCCATGGAGTCCCCCCCTCGTCCATCCCTAGCGCCTGAGGCCCTTGGGCGGCGTCGATCCAAGGTGTGAGGCGAGCCAAGGCGGGGAATCAGGAGGTCTCCGCGAGCCGGCGCCTGGCTCGACATTGGCCGAACCCACTGGTTGCGCGAAGCGCAGCCTGGCCCTGTCTAACAGTGAGCCGCACCTACGCGTACACCCGGTAGTCGGCGTCCACCCTGCGCCGGCGAGCTCGGCGGCTGTGAGCACGAAAGCGACGGCAGACCCCGAGGTGCCATCATACTCGGCGAGCCGATAGAGACGGTACCGCTCGGGGTGTGCTTCGGCGAAGGCGGCTTCCCTTGCGGAGAGGTAGAACGGGATCGCCGCGCTCCCCCGAGTCGTCTTTACCTCGATGAACCGGGGCTCCCCGCTCGTGGGGTCAAACGAAGCCACGTCGTACCCTGCCCTGTCGCCCTCGGTCACCGACACGTGGCGGACGCCGTCTGCGAGGTCATGCCGGCCCGCCGCCCGGAGCATGCTCTGCTCGCACTCAACTACGAGCCGCTCTCCGGCGTCTCCGAGCTCCTTTCGAGCAGCGCGGTCGCCCTCGAAGTCGATGCCGAGCGCGGCCCGGAACGCTTGTGTGGGCCCACCCTCTCGCTTCGGTCGTGCGGGCCTTTCAATAAATGCTAGGCCCGCTCCCAGGGCCCCGCTATCGCTACCGTCCGTTCTGAGCAGTCGTTGGCCGGTGGCCCTTGTCGGCCGGAAGACTTCGAGAGTCGTCGGTCTCTGACTCAAGGGTGGAGCGAGCGAGAGCCCCATTCTGTCGGCGACGTCTGGAGGGGGGGCACCTTTGAGTAGCCGCCAACGGAAGTAGACCGGGCGCTCACGCGTGGCGTCGTGGTCGTCGTAGGCGAGGGGGCCGAGGTACGTGTACGGGCGTCCGCCCTCCGTCCGTAGGAAAAGGTGGATGGTGTTCCGGAGTTCGTCGTGGGCTATAAACTGGCGGATCCGTTTCTCTTCTAACACCTGGCTCGGCTGCGACTGCCAGAAGAGAACGCCGTCTTCGGTCACGGCCTCGTCGAACACGTGGCTCGCCTGGCTCTGCCCATAGGTGACAAAGAAGACGAAGTCGCTGTCACGTTCCGGGATCCGAACGATCCCATGCAAGCCCCATGCTCCTGCCCCAGGGGAGAACCGTCCCCCGGGAGCGAGGAGGGCGTGAACGTCGCCCCGTGTGTAGTCAGCCCAGGGCTCGAGTCGGTCGGGCCGGCGCCGGGCGATGGAAAGGTGGCCGTCCTGGTGTCTAACGTAGTAGTTCCCCGGGCCGACCGTGTCGCGGATCGCGGTCGCAGCCGCACGGATTCGGGCGGGGAAGCGAGTCTGGTCGCTGCCACTCCATTCGGCGAGGAAGTGGTCCGTGACGCTGGCCTCGACGTTGATGACGACGTCGCCATCGTAGCCGCCGGGCCCGAGCGCCACGCGGATCACGTCTGATCGCATCGTGGCTGGAGCCGATGCGACGGCCATTGTGCACCGGCACAGGGATCGACCATTCAGCGAGAGGGGAGAGGCACCGCACGTAAGCGTTGCGTAGATTAGCGCAACGCTGATCCGCGCAACCCGTGACCAATCCCTTCGAGTTCGGACGAGAGCTCTCTGCCTCCGAGATCGTCGACCGCACCGACGAGGTCGCACTCGTCGTTCGTGCTCTCCACCAGCGCGAGCGCCTCTTCGTCATCGGCCCCCGTCGCTTCGGCAAGACCTCCATCCTCCGGGCTGCAACCGAGCGGGCCGAGAACCAGGACACCGTCGTCCTCCGCTACAACGCCGAGGCCTTCCCCTCGCTCACGGCCCTCGCTGAACGGCTCGTCGCCGACGCCGCGAAACGACTCACCGGACCTGTGAAGAGGGCAGGGGAGAGGGTCCAGCAGGCGTTCGCCACGCTCCGCCCCCAGCTATCCTATAACCCCCACACCGACTCGTTCTCGGCCTCGATCACGGCGGAGGCAGGGCGCTCCGAGCCGACTCTGATCGCCGACGCCCTCTCCGGGCTCGACGCGCTGGCGGCCACGGCGAAGGGGCCGGTCGCAGTCGTGATCGACGAGTTCCAGCGCGTCGTGGAAGATGGCGGAGTCTCGGCGGAGGGACAGATCCGCGCCGCGGTCCAGGCCCACGACCACCTCGGCTACGTGTTCGCGGGGTCCCAAACCCGGATGCTCGCCGAGATGACCGGGGACGAGTCCCGGCCGTTCTACCGCCTCGGGGCGAGGCTATTCGTCGGCCCAGTCCCACGCGAGGACTTCCGCCCGGCCCTTGCCGCAGGCTTCCGCGACGCCAGCCTCGACATCTCCGACGAGGCTGTCGAGACCATCCTCGACCTCGCCGAGGACGTCCCGTACAACGTCCAGCGCCTCGCCCACGAGGCTTGGGCCGAGGCCGTCGCCTCTGGAGAGCCCGTCACAGCCGCCGGCGTCCACGTCACGCTCGACCGCCTCGTTGGCCGCGACGACCCGTTTTACACCCAGACCTGGAACGGGCTTAGCCGTACCCAGAAGCAGGCGCTCCTCGCCGTCGCCCGCGAGGGGGGAACGGGCCTCTACGCGGGCGAGCTGCTCCGGGCGTACGACCTCGCCTCACCGAGCACGATGCGGACGGCGCTCCAGGCGCTCACCCGGGCAGGCGTCACGCGCGAAGAGGAGCACCAGGGCAGCCTCCGCGTCCGCCTCGAGGACCCGTTCTTCGCCGCCTGGCTCCGCCTCTTCGTCGTCGCGCCGTCGTGACATATGCGCCGCCCGCCTTCCACGAACTCGTCGTACCTGTGCAGACTCATTCGCCATTCTTCCTTTGGGTCGGCGTGAGGGGTCTAGGTGGACTGTCTCATAAACCCTGGATTTTGAGAGAGGCGGCTACTCCTGACTGAGAATCAGGCCCCCGGTTCGGGTCCGGCAGAGTGCTAAGTTGCCCGAAGTAGCTGCTGAGGATTTATCCTACCCCGATCATTTGACGTCCGGCCATCTCCACTTCTCCGTTGATTCCGCGCTCATCCGAGAACTCGGAGAGAGGCTTGTTGGCCAACCACAAATCGCGCTAGCTGAGCTCGTTAAGAACAGCTATGACGCGGACGCCAAGGCGGTGATCGTTCGGTTCGAGGAGGACCGGATTGAGGTTCGCGACAACGGGCACGGGATGACGCTCAAGGAGCTCACCAATCTGTGGATGCGGATTGGATCAGCACACAAAGAGAGACTCAGACGATCTCGTCAGTTCAAGAGGCCGCTAACGGGATCGAAAGGCGTTGGACGTCTCGCGGCACAATTTCTAGCTACCGAGATCGAACTACGTACGGTGTCTGCTAGCGATCCGTCGACGGAGGTGGTGATCGAGGTAGACTGGAACCAGGCCGTTGCGGCAGGAGATCTTACTGAGGCCGAAGCATCGTATCGCGAGATCACGCCCGAAACTCGGTTCCCGGACGGGGAAGGCCACGGTACGGTGCTGATCCTGAAGAATCTCAATCAGTCGTGGGGAAATGACGAGATCTCAGAGTTGGCCAGGGAAGTGTGGTGGCTCCAGCCTCCGTTCAACCTGTCGGACGGGCAATCGTCTTCAAATCAAGGGTTTGATATTCGCTTCGAGAGCCCAGATCCTGAAGCCGCAGCGACATTTGAACGTCAAGTCGCTGTTATCCTCAAGGCATGGCAGGTTAAGATTACTGGGGTACTTCAGGCACCAGAGGGCCGGCCTGATGGTGAGTTTGGCCACGTCTCTGTCGCCTTCGAGTACCATGATGGCTCGCGGGTTATTGACTCATTCCGTATTCCTAAGTGCACTTTGCACTCCGCCTCGTTCGAAGTCAGGGTCTTCGAGCTCAAATACCGTCAACCTGGGGGCATACCCGTTGAAACGGCGCGTCGATATTTCCGTGAGCACGGCGGCGTATATGTTTATGACGCAGGATTCCGACTGCCGTATTACGGATCAGAGATCGACTGGCTCGATCTCAACCTTGACGTCGCTCGCCGATTGACGGTATCGAACCTGCTACCCAAGGAGTTGAACGTTCAGAGAGGGCTACTCCGGCTGGCGACCAACGACCGCCTGTTCGGGGTGGTAAGGGTGAACACCGCCGAAGAGGCCCGCAGATCTAAAGAGAGTGCGACAGTAGCTCTGGCCGAACAGTCGGAGGTAGCCGGTGAAAATGGAGGGGCTGGGCAGCACCTCAAAATCCAGGTATCGCGCGATCGACTTGTTGACAACCGCGCCTACAAGAGCCTGGTCTACATGCTCAGGTGGCCAATCGACCGCGCAGCGATGCTTGAGGCGTCTCGCCAAGCGCTTCGATCGGCGGCCAAACCTGGCGGAGCACAGCCTAGTGAGAAGGCCCGTCGGGTTGCCGATGTGTTGGACGAATACAGAGATCAAATCCCAGGCGAGGTGCTCTCTCCCCTTCGCAAGGCTGTCGACGAGGCTGTAGCCGCGAGTGAAACGCAAGCAGAGATCGTCGCTGGGCGCGCCAGCCTCCTAGGGGCTCTCGCTACCGCAGGCATCGCTGCGCTCGCGTATGAGCACGAAGTGCAGAAACAGTACCAAGTGCTCGAAGAGGTTGCTCGCTCGCTCGCTTCTGGCGCAGGACAATCAGAGGGCTCCCTCCGGGCTGCCGAGCAAATAAAAGAGTGGGCTGATCGTGCGCGAGCTACACGCGGACTCTTCTCTCACCTCCTAGATGAAGAAAGCCGTGACGTCAGAGGAAGGTTCGTCGCAAGACAACTGCTCCGAGACGTCTGGGATCAACTCGGGGTCTTCACCCGTGGGGTAGACCTGGAGTTTCAGGATTTTGACCCTACTCTTCGTCTTCCAGAGGGTGGGTTTGCCCAGTGGAACGCCCTCTTCCAGAACATATTCATTAACGCGATCAATGCGGTTATCGATACTGACATGCGTCGCATCGGCGCATCATCTAGATCCAATGGACGCCATTGTGCGGTTCTTATCCAGGATACTGGAGTCGGGGTAGACCTGGATTCCTCTGAAGAGTTGTTCGAACCATTCAAAAGAGGCCTCGCAATCTCAGAAGAACGCCGCGCTCTAGGCGCCGGAGGTAGCGGCCTCGGGCTTACAATCGTTCGGATGATCGCATCAGACGTCGGGGCGACTGTTCGGTTTGTCACCCCCGAAACATCATTCAACACAGCCGTCGAAGTCCGATGGAATCAGACCTAAACACTCGTCCCGTAATACTCATTTGCGACGACGAGAAAGACCGCGAGGACCGGTGGCGCTCTGAGCTCGCTGACATCGAAGCGGTCAGCAACACGTTCGACATACAAACGGCGCGCGTGCCCGGTTCAGCTTCTTCCGGAGACGACCATGTGACGGATAATCGCCTTAGCGACATCGTGGCTGCGCTTGAACACCGCCGACTTCGTGCACGCACAGATGGATACGCGCCTGGGTCATACACTTATGACGACGAGGCGAAGATTCTCGACGCCACAGATATTCTCGTTATTGATTACGATCTGCTCATGATTGGCGTTGAGGAGGCTAATCGACAGGGGGGCGCGGATAGCGAGATTTTGAGACGGACAGCGGTTTCGCACCTCACTGGAGAGAGAGTCTCCTATCTCGCCCGCGCATATTCGAAGTGCGGGCTGGTGGTGGCCATGAATCAGTTCGCCAAGGACAAGCCTACATTTGATCTCAACCTTACCGGTCACCCTAGGTCCTACGCCGATCTAAATATCGCTAGCCAGGAACTGTCGAACCCCGGCCTTTGGGTTGCTGATCGGACTAGGTGGGATGCGTACAGGCCATGGAGATGGCCAGTCCTTTCAGATGCGGTTGCGGCACACAGGCGACGAGTCGCTGATCTACTGGAGGGCGACACCCTTGACCGATCCGTGGTCGAGTACCTAGGATTTCCTGAAGGCGTCGCCGAATCGATGTCCAGACATGTAGTGGACTTTATCGTATCCGACTCAGCGGCGAGTATCGTTGATGTCACTTTCCGCCAAGTAGCGATGGAGTCAGACATCGGCTTTAGGCGTAAAGACCGGCCACTTGATGAGGAATCGGTCGCCCAAGTAGCCGCTGGTCGCGTCGCACACTGGATCGAGCGTCTCGTCCTACCGCCTCAGGACATCATAGTAGACGCCCCCCACCTTGCGTCGAGGTACCCGAGCCTTGTCGACAACTCTGACGATCCCAACGTCTGGAACGGTACGGCAGACTTAGCTCAGGGAATGGATTCAGTCCTCGACGATGCTCCTTTTCACCACGCCCGTTTCGCGCGACAGCACTGGGGCTCTCGCCCAATGTGGTTCTGGGATACCGTTGGCACAACGGAGTCGATACCCGAGGTAGCGGAGCCTTGGAAAGCAGAAAGTCCTGCTTTCGTTTTTGCGGAGGATTGCTCTCGCTTCATAAAATCTGAGGACGCGCGCACATTTGTCGCTGATGTGACCTCTCCCTACGCCCGCCGTTTTGCCCAAAAGCTTGACGGCGTCGACTACCGTCCTTCCGTTCGGTTCTCGATGTAGCTATGAATGTTGTAGAGGCACGGCGCCTTCTGGATATTGCCTCCGCCACGTTCGCCGTAAACCCGTCGCCCCTTGACGGACAGGGAACGGAAGCCGAGGTCCTCAATGAAGCAGAGAGACTTTTTACGCCTGTCACGCGAGCTGAAGAGTTAGCTAGCCTACTCCCGTCTGAAAGCAAGCCTGTTCTCGGGCACCCCCCCAGGGTACACTTGTACCTGCCAACAATGTGGAAGTCTGGCGTCCAGGTTCCAGTACTCACATGGAAGTTTGATTTCAGCGAGGAAACTCTCAAGCTCTCTCTGTATCTCGCTCTCTTGCAGAGGCCTGTTGTGCCTGGCGAAGCAAGATTCGGCCCCCTTCAGGCTATGGGTCTCCGCTTTGAAAGTCCGGAAGGCACAGACGATGAGCCGTCCGCTCATGGGTACTGGCACACACAGATCACGCGTGGCTTCACACGCGATCGGCCGCTGATGGATGGGGGGCGACACCTCTGTCCGGAGGGACTTCCTGAGAGCAACCCTGCGCTCCCCGTGCCTGCAGCCACGCCAGCTGAGCTCTTTCTCTGTATGCTGATCTCTCTTTATGGTCGCGCGATTCGAGTCGGCAAAGCGCAGTCTGCCTTAGCTATTCGACCTGATAACACTGTGCGAGACCCGGTTTACAGGCGGATGGGGCTTCTGTGAGCAATCCCCCACGATGGGGTGGTTGTCATTGACAGAGGGTAGAGCGACCTGATCGTGTAAAATCCATCAGCAGAGTTCGCGGCCCTGCCGAGACGCCGCTGGCCGGTCTTCTCACAAACGGCCGTTTGCGAGGCCCCTGAGACGCCGCCAACCGACCGAGCCGTAGGCGCTCGCCTGGCGTCTCAAAATCAGGTCTCACAAACAACGTATCGAGAGCACGGTCGGAGTACCTTCTGAGACGCTCGCCGTCCCCCCGCCGTGCTCATCGGATACGCCCGCGTCTCGACCGCCGACCAGAGCCTCGGCCTCCAGCTCGACGCCCTTGAAGCGGCCGGGTGTGACCGAGTGTACGAGGAGACCGCGTCCGGAGCGAAGACCGACCGGCCCGAGCTGCGGAAGGCCGTCGACTACGCCCGCAAGGGCGACGTCCTCGTCGTCTGGCGGCTCGACCGATTCGGCCGCTCGCTCAAGGACCTCATCCACAACGTCGGCGAGCTACGGGACAAGGGCGTCGGGTTCCGCTCGCTGACTGAAGGGATCGACACGACGACCTCGACTGGCACGCTCGTCTTCCACATCTTCGGCGCGCTGGCGGAGTTCGAGCGCGAGCTCATCCGCGAGCGGACCCAGGCTGGTCTCCGCGCCGCTCGCGCCCGAGGCCGGAAGGGTGGGCGGAAGCCGAAGATGACGAAGCGGAAGGTGAAGGCGGCCTCGAAGCTCCTCGCCGACCCCGAGACGTCGGTCGACGCCGTGTGCGAGACCATCGGCGTCTCGCGCGCCACGCTATACCGCTACGTCGCCCCCGACGGCGCCGTCCGCAAGATGCCGGAGGCGTGACGCCCCCGCACCGCACCTTCTCCGTCCTCTCCTCTCCCCCCGCCTTGCCCCTCTCGAAGCAAGAAGCCAAAGCCCGCCTGGCCGACCTCGTCGCGACGTACGACGCCGGCCGGGACGCCTACACCGCCGCCTCCTACAAGGAGACGCCGCTCCGTACCGACTTCCTCGACCCGTTCCTCGACCTCCTCGGTTGGACCGTCGGCATCACAGGCGGCCAGCTTGTCGAGCTCCGCGAGGTCGTCCAAGAGGAGACCATTGAGATCGAAGGGATTGAGGGCGCGACGTCGAAAAATCCGGACTACACGCTCCGGATCGGTGGGCGCCGCCAGCTCTTCGTCGAGGCGAAGAAACCGAGCGTCCGCGTCGAATCCGACCGAAAGCCCGCCTACCAGATCCGCGAGTACGGGTGGAACGCGGGCCTCACCATCTCGGCCCTCTCCAACTTCGAGCACCTCGCCGTTTACGACTGCACGCACAAGCCGACTCCTGACGACGACGCGCTCGTTGCCCGGTTCAAGCTGTTCCACTACGCGGAGTACGTCGACCGTTTCGACGAGATCTACGACCTCCTCTCTCGCGACCGGATCGCTGAAGGGGCGGCGGCCGAGGCGTTGGCCGAGGCCGGGATGGGAGGGGGCGAACCGTTCGACGCCTACTTCCTCCGCCAGATCGAGCGCTGGCGCCTAGCCCTCGCCAGAAGTCTGGTGACCCAGAACCCCACCGTCGACCCCGAGGATGTCAACGTCCTGATCCAGCAGCTCCTCGACCGGATCATCTTCCTCCGCATCTGCGAAGACCGGCGGTTCGAGCGGTACGAACAGCTTCGGGAGATCGAGACGATGGAGGAGCTCGAGGCCCTTTTCGCCGCCGCCGACGCGAAGTACAACTCCGGCTTGTTCGACCTCGCGAACAGCTTCGAGCAACTCGGCCTGACGATGGACGCCGCCCCGATCCTCGGCGTCTTCCAAGAGCTCTACTTCCCCGCCAGCCCGTACAACTTCGCGGTCGTCGACGCCCGAGTCCTCGGCGAGATCTACGAGCAGTTCCTCGGCAACGAGGTGGTAGTGACCGGGAGGTCCAGGGTGGAGCTGAAGCTTGAGGACGGCGGGGTCACCGCCTCAGATGCCGAGGCCGACGTTGAGCTGCGCGAAAAGCCCGAGGTGGCCGCGTCCTCTGGCGTCGTGACCACCCCCCCACCGCTGGCGGACGCGGTCGTCGCCCGGACACTCGACCCATTGCTCGCGGGTCGTGGGCCCGCCGACCTCGCGGAGCTCCGGATCTGTGACCCCGCGTGCGGGTCGGGCTCGTTCCTCCTCTCGGCGTACGAACACCTTCTCGACCACTACCTCCGCTGGTATGCCGAGAGGCCCGCTGACGGCGCAAACAGGACGTACACAGACGCGACGGGGGCCCTGCGGCTCACTGTCGCCGAGCGCCAACGGATCCTGACCACCCACCTCTACGGCGTTGACAAGGACCCCCAGGCCGTCGAGGCCGCCAAGTTCAGCCTGCTCCTAAAAGTCCTCGAAGGACAACCGCCAGAGGCTGTCGACGCGCATGTCAACGGGAGCCGCGCGCTTCCGGACCTTCGGGCCAACGTTCGCCATGGTAACAGCCTCGTCGACGGCCGCTTCTACGAATACGACCCCTCTGCGGCCAGCAACGCGGAACTCCTCGCTCGCGTGGCTCCGTTCGATTGGGCGGGCGGCTTCCCCGAGGTCGAGGTGGCGGGTGGGTTCGACGCCATCGTGGGCAACCCGCCCTACATCCGGATCCAGAACATGGTCCAGTACGCGCCGGAGGAGGTCGAGTACTTCCGGAGCGACGTGTCCCCTTTCACCACCGCGGACCGGTCCAACTTCGACGAGTACTATCTCTTCATCGAGCGGTCGCTCGACCTTCTCCGCGACGGCGGGCGCCTTGGGTTCATCGTCCCCCACAAGTTCATGACTATTGCGGCTGGGAAGGCTCTCCGGAAGCGACTGACCGAGGGTGCACACCTCCGCGACATCGCACACTTCGGGACACATCAGCTCTTCACAGGCCGGCTTACTTACACGGCCATCGTCGTGATGGGCAAGGAAGCCGCAGATCGGTTCGCCTTCCAGAGGGTCGACGACCCTGAGACCTTTCTTCGGGGGGGCGAGGGGGCAACGGCGTCTTACGCCGCGGCCGACTTTGGGAAGGAGCCGTGGGGATTCGTTAATCCCCGCGCGGCGGCACTCTTCGACCGCGTCCGATCGGCCACCGGACGTCGCCTTGACGAAATCGCCGACATCACCGCAGGAATTCAGACGAGCGCAGACTCGATCTACGTGCTCGATCCGATAACTACGTCCGACGGCATCGTGACGTTTGAGAAGCGGTGCTCTACGACCAGGGAGAACGTGACCTGGCAGGTAGAGTCGGAAGTGACTGTTCCCTGGATTCAAAAGGTCCAGGTCCCTCTCTTCGGAACGCCGCTACCCAATGCCCTCCTGCTGTTCCCCTACCATTTCGAGAACGGGAATGCTGAGGAGTACCTCGAGGACGAGTTGCAAGCTAGGTTTCCACTCGCCTGGGACTATCTCCTTGCTCATCGAGATCGACTGGAGCGACGGAGTATCAGGGGTGGAAACCCCGATGTCTGGTACCGCTTCGGCCGAGACCAACACCTCAATACGTTCGACGGAAGGCCCAAGTTGGTCTGGCGAACACTTTCGAGGGGGGCACCATACGGCTACGATGAACTCAATGTCCGACACGGGGCCGGCGGCAACGGCCCCTACTACAGCCTATTCCTGAAACCGGGAGTGGATGTCTCCCTTTTCTACCTCCTCGGACTCCTCGCCCACCCGCTCCTCGAGGCCATGGTCCTCTCTCGGACGAGCGAGTTCCACGGAGACTACTACTCTCACGGCAAGCAGTTCGTCCGCTATCTCCCCGTCGCCGAGGCCGACGAAGCGACGCACGGGAGGATCGCCGATCTTACCCAGCAGCTCGTCGAGGCAACGGCCCGTCTCGCTGGTGTCCTGACGCCGATGAAGCGGGAGCAGGTGGAGACGCAACGGAACGCCCTCCGCCAGACCCTGAACCGCGAGGTATCCACCCTCTATGGCCTCAGCGACGACGACCTTGCTGCCGTTCACCCCGACCGACTCTTCCTGCTTTAGACCCGTCCGAGGCCCCGCCCTCGCCGTCCAATCCCCCTTCCCTTGAAGCCACAGCCCGACGCACAGAAGCTCCGGGGCGGGTACTACACCCCGCCCGTCATCGCCTCCTTCCTAGCCCGGTGGGCCATTCGTGACCCCGCCGACGAGGTCTTGGAGCCGAGCTGCGGGGACGGCGAGATCCTCACGGCCGGAGCTGAGCAGCTTCTCGCGCTTGGGGCGCGCCCGGACCGCCTCGCTCGGCAGGTCGTCGGCGTCGAGTACGACGCCGAAGAGGCCGCGGCCGCCGCGTCCCGGCTCGACCGGCTCGCGCCCGGAGCGGGTGCAAGCGTGGCCTCGGCCGACTTCTTCTCGTTCTGTGCGGCGGAGCCGGATGGCCATTCGCTCTTCGGCCCCCCAATGGAGACCGACAGGCGGTTCGACGCCGTCCTCGGCAACCCCCCGTTCATCCGCTACCAGCACTTCCCGGAGGCTCATCGGGCGCCGGCGTTTGAGATGATGCGAGCCGAAGGGCTCAACCCCAACCGGCTCACGAACGCCTGGCTGCCCTTCCTCGTGGTGGGGGCCTCCCGGCTCAAGCCCGGCGGTCGGCTCGGCATGGTCATCCCGGCAGAGCTCTTCCAGGTGGGATACGCAGCCGAGACCCGCCAGCACCTCACCGAAGTCTTCTCCAGCCTCGTCATCGTCGCGTTCCGCGAGCTGGTGTTTGAGGGCGTCCAGCAAGAGGTTGTCCTCATCCTCGGGGAGCGGGGCGAGACGGAGGAGGGCGTCCGGGTTGTCGAAGTGGACTCGGCTGCTGACCTCGCTGGCCTCGACCTCGAGGCTGTCCGCGCGGCCCCGGCGAAACCGATGGACCATTCATCCGAGAAGTGGACCCAGTACTTCCTCGACGCCGACGAGATCAAGCTCCTCCGCGACATCCGCTCCAGACCCGGTGTTTACACGAGTGGCGACGTAATCGACGTGGACGTCGGCATCGTCACGGGCAACAACAAGTACTTCGTCCTCAACCGAGAGAAGGCAGAAGACCGTGAGGTCGTCGAGTACACGGACCGGATTGTGACCCGCTCTGCTCATCTGGAAGGAGCCACCTTCACCGAGGCCGATTGGGAGACCAACTCCGACCGCGGCCACCCTACGCTCCTCTTCCGCCCGCCACCCGTCGACGCTCCCGACCTCCCTCGCGCTGCCGCTCAGTACGTGACAGAGGGCGAGGAGGGCGAGCAGCATCGAGGCTATAAGTGCCGCATCCGGAAGCGCTGGTACGTGGTCCCCTCCGTGTGGACGCCCGACGCCTTCATGCTCCGGCAGGTCCATGGCTATCCCAAGCTCATCCTCAACGTAGCCGGGGCCACGTGCACCGACACCATCCACCGCGTCCGGTTCACGAACGGAAGAAGCGGACAGGCCATCGCGGCGGCCTTCGTAAACTCGCTCACGCTGGCTGCCTCTGAGGTCACTGGTCGGAGCTACGGAGGCGGCGTGCTCACGTTCGAGCCGAGCGAAGCCGAAGACCTTCCGCTCCCGCTCGAAGGGTCCGAGCGCCTCGACCTCGAACTCGTCGACGTCGCCCTCAGGGAGAACGACGTCGAGCGAGTGCTCGACCACACCGACCAGATCCTCCTCCGGGACGGGCTGGGCCTGAGCGAAGACGAGATCAACCGCTTACGATCGATCTGGACCAAGCTCCGCGACCGGCGGATCAACCGCCGCTAGCCCGTGCCTCCTCTCCAGACCATGCCGGCGATCCAGATCCCGCCGGCCATCCTGGCCCCGTTCGGGATCCAGTGGCAGGCCAACGGCGGTACGCTCAAGGGGTCGAGCCCATACTCATCGACCGACTTAGGAACGGAAGTAGACAAAATCGTGGGTGCAGCCTTCGCCCAGTTCGTCGGCGGCGTTCCGGTAACGGAGCCAGGATGGATGTCCTTAGGCCCCCCTGAACAAGACTGCGTTGAGGTTGGGCCGGTTAGAATTGTCGGGGGCGTTCGCCCACAGAACTACGACGTGGGGTACCGTCCCGACGGGTGCCGGTTCGCGTTCGACAGCAAGACACTCAACAACACCAAGAGCGTCGGCAAGAACTGGAACAACATGATCAACGACCTCGCGACGGAGGCAACGACAGTACACAGTCGCTTCCCGTACGCCGTCGTCGGATTCATCGTGCTAATTCCGACCCCCTGTATCGGAGGCTCGAAGCTCTCAGCGATGATCGAAACCTTGGAGCGCCTGGGGCGCCGGTCGGGCGTCGAAGACCCTCTGTACCAAGCGGAGGCAGTCTCCCTCGCACTCTGGGACCCCGCGACGGGGCAGATCGACGGGAGCTCACCAGATCCGTCGTCGCCGATCAGAATCGAACGATTCTCTGAGCAAGTTCAAGAGGCTTACGAGCACAGGTACCGGGGCCTTCCGCCTCACGCCGTATAGGTTCCATGCCATTCGAAACTGTCATTCTCCGCTTTCGCGACCTCGTTACCGAGGCCGGCCGAACCGTAGAACTACACCGGACGGCGATTGAGCACCCTATAAGCCGATCCCGTGGCTGGCGTTCTCGTCGAAGAGCCGCCCCTCGCGGACGTACTCGGCGAGCATGGCCGTCGACTTGTGCCGCGTCTGCTTCTGGATGGCCCGATCGGGCTTGCCGGCGCGGGCAGCCGTGGTCGCGAACCCCGCCCTCAGCGAGTGCCCGGCGTAGAGGGCGGCGTCGAGCCCGGCCTGGGCGGCGCGCTGCTTGACGACGTCGGCGACCGTCCGCCCCGCGATGGCTTTTTTGGCCAGGCGCCCCCACCGGTCGACTTTTCGGAAGACCGGGCCGGAGAGGGGGGAGGGGCGGCCCTGGTCCGCGAGCGCTAGGCCGGCGGCGGACACGTACGAGCGGACCGCCCGGACGGGGCACGTGGCCGCGCGCTCCCCGTAGGCGACGCCGACGACCTGGCCGGCGCCCTCCTGGTCGCTCTTCGAGCGCGGGATCTGGAGGCGGAGCCCGTCGGGCGTGTACGAAAGGTCCTCGATGCGGACGGCCGCCAGTTCGCTCCGCCGGAGCGCGGCCGCGAAGCCCAGCAGCAAGAGCGCCTTGTCCCGCCGGGCTCGGAGCGCGACGCCGGGCGTCGGTGTGGTCTCCGCGAGCTGGACGTCCTGGTCGCACGCCTGCGCCATGGCCACGAGGTCGGCCGCGAGCGCCGGCGCCACTTTTCGCTGGGCGACGCCGAGCGTCCGCGTGATGCCGGCCCAGACTGAGTGGAGCGGTTCTCTGGAGCGCGAGGCGGGGCTCTCGAGGCCGGCCATCTTGTGGGCTTGCGAGATGGCTGCTAAGCGGCGGTCGAGCGTCGCCACCTTGAGCAGCGGGGTCGGACGGCCGTGCGCGTCGTCCGGACCGACTTCGGCTCGCGACGCGATATATAAGGCGACGGTCTCGGCGGTCGCCGGCATCGGGTTCCGCTCGCGCTCGGCGCACCAGCCCGAGAAGTCAGCCCAGTCGGAACGGTAGGCCCGGAGCGTCGCCTCGGACCGGGCCGCCTCGGCAAAGCGCCGGGCCGCCTCCGCGTCTCCCTTGACAAGCGCGGACTCCGTCGGCTCCAAGGGCACGAGGTTCTCGGTGCTCCTCACGACATGGACCGACCGATCAGGCCCCCCGCGATCAGTGTGGAGACGACGCCGACCGCAGGGGCCAACGGTGTGACCGCCCCGTTGGCGAGGGCGACCGCACAGCCACCGATGCCATACCAGAGCCGTCGACCGAACCGCTGGCCGTCCTCGACGGCCTCCGCGTCGCGAGCGACCCGGCACGCGAGGTCTCGTAGCTCGCCGAGAGACCGAATTAGCGCGTCCGATGGCTCGGTCTCTCGATCCTCGTGGAGGAGCTCTTCGCACTCGCCGAGCAACCGGTCGACGACGTCCTCTCGCATACCAGCCTGCACCAGCACCCGTCGCTCGACGTCCAGAAACTCGCCGGCCGACTCTTGGAGTCGACGGACGTTCTCCATCACCTCGTCGTGCGCGCGAGCGGCTCCAGGCAGGCGGAGGGCCTCGTCCACACGGGGGTCCAACAGAACACGGTCTAGCGTGCGGCACCCGATGTGGGCGGCCTCGACCAGGCGGTGCCTGTAGCGGTCGGGGTTGGAGTCGTCGACGCGGTCGTAGATCTCAGCGGTAGCGTCCACGAGGCGCCGGAGTAGGAGAGTCATCTTCTTGACCGTTATTGCGTTTCATAACACCCCCTGGTGGGGCCCGGCAGGGGCCAGAAGGTAGCGCCTGGGCCGCGTCCACCACCGATAAGGTCTACTTATCGGAAGTGAGAAATGCCGGCTACAACGGCGGGACCGTCCCAACGAAGAGGCGGCCCCGCTCGTGGTCTGGCCGTCAGCGAGCTCTGTGCCTTTCCGGTGGTTCCCCCGCCTCTGGTTCGAAACGGGGGAACCACTGGGCACTACCTCTCAGAGGGAATCGTCCGCACGACCGTTCCCTCGACCTTGCTGCGGCCATCGCTCCGGAGCACTCGGCCCTCAGCGCTCTTCCGTCAACCATCACCTACCCAGGTGACGCCAGATGGCCTGAATGAAGGATGGAGCCGCGCTGCGCCCTGGTCGGCCGATCGCGTTCAACCCCGTCCGTTTCCGTTCAATCGCGTCCATATCCGTCCGCCCCCGTCCTACCGCGTCCTGGGCTCGTCGAGGAACAGGTCCGGGCGGCTCACCCGGAGCGCCAGGAACGCCACGAGCCCCTCGACCTCCGTGCCCTTCACGACCGCCGTCGGCACGGCCGCCAGCGAGCCCGGCCTTGAGCCCGCCGCCGGTGTCAGCGGGCGGACGGATGGCGGCTCCTCTTCCCCACTGAGCCCAAATCGAATGGAGCGGTAGGTAGCCACGAATCTGTGTTTCTCGCTGCAATAACGGACAAATCCTCTATCGAGACTCACCGGCCGGAGCCTCCGCTCGGCCGGCGTGCTTGCCCAGCATGGACGGTCACCATCGATCGACGGTGCACTCGGGCGCGGGCACAACGATCAAGCGTCTGGGCGTGTTTTACCACAAAATCGCTGTTTTCTGGTTCCTGTCGATCGCCTCCCCCCTGTTTGTTGACACGGGCTCTCGCCTTTGACGACGGCCCTCCACATCCTACGATGGGCTCCGTTCGGATCAGCTCCCGCATGCGGCCGAGACGACTGGATCGAGTGAGAGTGCCGGGCCGTCACGAAATGGGAGGAAAGGGACACGCGGGCGCCATAACCCTCCCGACTCCACTGCCTGTCTTTGAGCGCCAGGCCCTCGACTTTTCCTGTAGCCAGCCGACGGCGCGGCGGCGCCCCAGAAAGCCTCGAGGTACGAGAGGAGGTCGATCTCGGCGTCGAACGAGGTGGGGCGATTTCAATCTCATCCGACGAGGGCTAGCGCCGCAACCAAGAGGGCGGCCGAATGGTCGTCGCCACGATCGCGGGGGTCACAGCCTGCGTTCGCGGGGCTGCCCATCCCCGCCATTGATCAGGACCACACACTCGCCCTCCCCATCGGTGTACGGGGCCACGAAATGAGCCTCCACCCGGTGTCGGACGGCCAGCCGGTGACCGTCGTCTCTGAGGACGACGACCTCAGGGCCGTGAGCGGAGGACAAGATGGAGATAAACACGAGCCGTCGCCCGGAGCAGGAGAGCGCGTCGATCGCCGTCGGCACCCCTCGGAGTTCGAACCGGTCATGCTCGATACTGGCAAACGACCTCGAGAACACGAAGAACGAGTCCTCGTGCCTCTCGACCGAATAGAAGCGGTCACCCTCGGTGTAGGCGCCACCGCGTACCCCGGTCGTGTCGGCGATCGGGACGGCCGACAGGATATCTTGGCCGTCCCTCGACGCAACGTTGAACGCCTCCGGCCCCGCCAGGTCGTGATACGCGAAACCGCCCGGCGCGAAGCCCGCGGCCCCCCCCCACCTCCCGGTCGGTCTCAGGTAGCCGTCGCGGAGCCGGATCCTCTGGATCCAAAACCCCCTCTGACCGTTTCGATCCGGAAAGACGGAACTGATGTACATCTCCCCCTCGCCGATGGCCGAGTTTCCCGTCAGCATGGCCGAGGGGAGATGGAGCCTCCGGTCCTCAAACTGGCTGACGAGGCGCTCGCGCTGGAGGTCGTACGTGCCATAGAGAAGCGCTCCGCCCCGACGGTCGGGGTCGTAGAGCGTGACGAAGTACGCCAGCGTGTCGTCGTGTACTGAGATCCCGAACTGATCGATCGCTTCGATCTCCGTGCCACGGACGGTCACGTCGGCCTCGGGAAGTCGGACGATGACACGTTGACCGTCGCTGTCGCCCACATGCTCGAGCGTGTAGACCTCCCCGTGATGCTCGATCGCCGCCAGTACCCATCGCGATTGCCCTCCCCCCGCCGAGGCGGCCTCTAGCGGAGGGAGGGCGATCGCGAGCAGGAAGGTGAGGATCAATCCCACGTCATCGGTCCGTTTACGTCGAGGCAGCTCATTCGGTAGTAGTCCGCGTCCTTCCGGTCTGTCTCACGGATCGTGCGACTGGCCACGCCGTTAAACTCCATGTAGCCCGTGTGAGCGGAACTGAAAGAGACGGTGGCGTTGTTGGTGATGTCGTGGTCGAAGAAGAAGATGTCGTCATCGAACGCGTTCCATCCCCCTCTGCCATCCAGGCTCCCTCCCTGCGGGCTCGCCCCCGTCACAGAGGTCGTCGCCTCCCCAAAGTTCCTCGCCAGGATTCCAGCAGGGCCGAGCTCGTTGATCCCGGTAGACCCGTAGGCGTCCATCTTGTATTGGATGGATCCGGGGGGAAAGGTGCTGGCGAGAAGCTGAATATTCGTGGGGTCGCCAATGTCGCACGCCCCGAAGTCGATGTTGACGCTCTGGACAGTACTCGTGAGGGTCAGCGACCGGCTGAGTCCCCAGGCATCGTCGAGGTTGACGTCTTCCTCGTAGTCGCTGTCGCCGCCGCCACCGCTGCCGAAGCCGCCACCGCCACCGCCGCCGCATGAGATGGCCGACCCCTCACACCAGCAGCTGACGGTCTCCGTCCGGACGAGTTGCCCCCCGACGTAGTAGTCGATGTACCAGCAATACACCGGGGCTGACCTCGCGCTCACAGGACTCGCAGCACTCCCAGGGGCGGCCGGCTCAGCAGAAGGGCTGTGGCTGTAGTAATACTCGAACTCGGTGAGGTCTCCATCGAGGTAGGTGTCAAGGTCGACCCAGTGAACGAATGACCGATCGGATTCGGCGTCGAGGAGGAACACGTCGTCGCGGTCGAGGAGTCCAGGCTCATCGTCAGCCTCCTCGCCATCGATGTAGACGACGCTGGCGATCCGGACGCCAGGTCCTCCGTATTGCTCGGCGGCGCCGACAACGACGTAGCGCTTCGACGACCCGTCATAGTCTCGGATGCGGGCCTTGGTGCTCTTGAACTCGAAAGCTGCGTTGATCTGCCCATCGATCCGGACGAGCCGGCCTGAATTGCGCTTGATGTCGCTTCTGTCGATCCCTTCGGACCTCGCGTACTTCCAGGCCGCCTGGATGAACTCTTGGGTCTTGGCGTCTGGCTGCTCGTAGACCAGGGACGAGTCGACCGGGGAGACGTCACCGGCGGTGTCGCAGCCCTGAACGGCCGCGAATGATGCAGCAATCAGGAGCGTTGCAAGGAGTCTGTGCATGAGAGGAGGGTGTGGGTGGGACACAATGAGGGAAGAGACCGGACGTCAGGGACGTCACGCCTTGATGCAGCCGATGAGCGGGAAGCAGATCGGGCCGGGCCCTTCCGAAGACGGGACGTCCGCTGTCTGGGGCGGGACAGCCGCGAGAAGAGCGAGGGCGAGGAGGATGGAGCGCATGGATGGGGTGGAAGCGGGTCCGCTGCGAGAGCGGGGGGGTTGGCTGACTCCCGAAACCTCCCCCACCATCGCCCACCGTCGCCTCGCCCGGACCGACTGATCTCCCTCGTCGGTTCCGACGAGTTCGCCCCCGACTCCGACACCACCCCCGTCTTTTTAGCCCTCCCCACCGTCGGCGAACCCCGTCTGCCACGCCCAGGCCACGGCCTCCCGCGCCGACGCCACCCCGACCTTCGCATACACCGCCGTGAGGTGGCTCCGGACCGTGTTCTCGGACACGAAGAGAGCCCCCGCGATCTCGGCGTTCGACCGTCCCCTAGCCAACAGCCTCAGCACGTCGTGCTCGCGGTCGGTCAGCCCAGCTCCGGGGACATCCCCCGCCCCGCCCCCCGTCGGGGACACGAACCACCGGCCCTCCCCCCGGGCCACGGCCCGAACGGCCTCGACGATGAGTTCGGGCGGTTGGTCCTTCGTGAGGTACCCGGCCGCCCCCTCGGCGAGGAGCCCCGCGACGTACGTCGGCTCGTCGTAGGACGAGAGGGCGAGCACGGCCACGGGGAGACCCTCGGCCCGGACCGCGCGCGCGACATCGACGCCCGTCACGCGGGGCATCTCCATGTCGAGGACGACTACGTCGATGCCGCCGGCCCGGAGCACGGCGAGGGCGGCCTCCCCGTCAGCCGCCTCGGCGACCACGTCGAGGTCGGGCTCGGCGTCGAGGAGGCCCCGGACGCCCCGGCGCCACACCGGGTGGTCGTCGGCGAGGAGGACACGGGTTGTAGCGGCGGGCATAGCGGGGACCTCAGGTGACATCGGTGGGGAGCGAGCCGGTCCGGAGCGGGGCGGTCGCGCGAACGCGGGTGCCTGCGCCCGGCCGGCTGTGGACGGCCAGGGCGGCGCCGACCGACCCGGCCCGCTCGGCCATCCCGACGAGCCCGTAGTGGCCGGGCTCTGTCGGGATGGCGAGGTCGGCCGGGACGGCGTACCCGGCCCCGTCGTCGGCCACCTCCAGCGTGGCCCGATCGCCCTCGAGCCGGAGGCCGACCGAGATCCGAGTGGGGTCGGCGTGCTTGGCCGCGTTTGTCATCGCCTCCTGGATGATGCGGAAGAGGGCGAGCCGGACGGGCTCGGCGAGCGCCTGGCCGTCGTCGTCGAGGTCGAGGGCGACGTCGATGCCGGGGTGCCTCTCGGCGAACCGGCGGGCGAACGCGCGGAGGGCGGCGGCGAGCCCGAACGGGCCGAGCGCGGGTGGGCGGAGGTCCTCAGCCACGCGGCGAAGCTCGTCGACGACCCGGCGGGCGTCGGCGCTCGCCTCCGCGATCGCCGCGCGCTGGCCGTCGTCGGCCGATCGGGCCAGGAGGGCCAGCCCCATCCGGAGGGCGTGGAGGTCCTGGACCGGCCCGTCGTGGAGGTCTTGGGCCGTCCTGAGACGCTCGGCCTCGCGGCCGT